>DASYYH010000010.1 GCA_035934015.1 Candidatus Acidiferrales bacterium | reverse complement strand
CGCCCGGAATTGCACCTTGGGGTTGTGCTTCGAAAGCACTTTGGTGATCGCCGCCGTCAGCGTCGTCTTCCCGTGATCGATGTGCCCGATCGTCCCAATATTTAAGTGCGGTTTGCTCCGCTCAAATTTTTCCTTCGCCATGTGTCGCTCAGCTCCTCAGCGTGTGCTTGACGCCTAGTTGAAAACCCCCGGAAACTCGCCCTTCAGAAAACCAATTTCTTCCTGCGACTCGATGCGCTCCATCATCTCCCGCAAGTGCTGCCTACGCGCCACAGAATCGCGCTCCGCGCGCGCAACATACTTCAACTTTTCCTGCCACTCGCGCATATTCGTGCGAAACCACCACATACCCCGCGGCCCGTTCACTTCGCACCGACTTTGCCGGTCGCCTTGGAGATTACTTCCTCAGAGACATTTGCCGGCGTCTGCGCATAGTGCGAGAAATGCATCGTAAAGCTGCCGCGGCCCTGCGTGCGGCTGCGCAAGTCCGTTGCGTATCCGAACATCTCCGAAAGCGGCACTTCCGAGCGAATCACGTGGCTTCCCGCGCGAGTTTCCGTTCCCTGCACATGCGCGCGGCGCGAATTCAGGTCGCCAAAGACCTGACTCATATATTCTTCCGGGACGACCACTTCGACTTTCATGATCGGCTCGAGCAATTTCGGATGCGCGCGCCCGCACGCTTCTTTGAATGCCATCGAACCGGCGATTTTGAACGCCATTTCCGAGCTGTCGACTTCGTGATAGCTGCCATCTTCGAGCACCACGGCGATGTCCACCATTTCGTAACCGGCGAGCACACCATTTTCCATGGCTTCTTTGATACCCGCTTCGATTGGCGGAACGAACTCCTTGGGAATCGCCGCGCCAAAAATCTTGTCGATGAAGAGCAGTCGATGCTCTTTGTCGAAACGCCATTTCCCGCCCTTGCCCGCGACTTGCTTGGCTAGTTCGTCGAGCTCATCGGTGGAAAGCTCGTGCATATCCTCGTGGCTCGCGCCCGGCAGCGGATGCACGGAAAGCTTCGCGTGGCCATACTGACCGCGGCCGCCGGTCTGACGAATGTATTTTCCTTCGCCCGGCGCCTGCCTGGTGATGGTCTCGCGATAGGCCACCTGCGGACGGCCGACATTCGCCTGCACGCTGAACTCGCGCATCATGCGGTCCACGATAATTTCCAAATGCAACTCGCCCATGCCGGAGATCAGCGTTTGCCCCGTGTCTGGCTCGGTGTGCACGCGGAACGTGGGATCTTCTTGCGCCAGTTTGGCCAGCGCATTGCCCATTTTTTCCTGATCGGCTTTGGTCTTCGGCTCGATGGCAACGGAGATGACCGGCGCAGGGAATTCAATCGATTCGAGAACGATGGGCTTTTCTTCATCACACAGCGTGTCGCCGGTAGAAACGCTCTTCAAGCCCACGCATGCGGCAATGTCGCCCGCATCGATGGATTCTATTTCTTCCCGTTTATTGGCATGCATGCGCAGCAGGCGGCCAATGCGCTCGCGCGATTTCTTGGTCGAGTTGTAAACCGTCGCGCCGGATTTGCATACGCCCGAATACACGCGAATGTACGTGACGTGGCCGACGTACGGGTCGGTCATGATTTTAAAAGCCAGCGCAGAAAACGGCTGGTCATCGGCAGCGCGGCGCAGTTCGGGCTCTTCGGTATCGGGATTCACGCCTTCGACGGGCGGAATATCCGACGGCGCAGGGAGAAAATCCACAACGGCATCCAGCAGAGGCTGAATGCCTTTGTTCTTGAACGCCGAGCCGGCCAGCACGGGCACAAGCTTCAACGCAAGCGTGGAGCGGCGAATCGAAGCGCGCAGTTCGTCGGGTGTGAGCGTGTGTTCGGAAAGATACTTTGTCAACACGGCGTCGTCGTGCTCGGCAATGTACTCGACGACTTTCTCGCGGTGCTCTTTGTAGAACTCTGGGCTGATGGCCGAAGCCTTGATGGCTGCGGCGATTTCCGGACGCGTCTTCTGAAATGCCGGATCCCACAGCTTATCGAGCGCGACGTATTCATACTCGGCACCAAGCGTCTCCGCTTTCCAGACAATGGCGCGCTCGTCGATGAAATCAATCACGCCGATGAAGCTGTCTTCTTTGCCGAGGGGAAACTGGAGGGGGACGGGGTGGGCCGAAAGGCGCTGGCGCATCGTGCGGATGACGTGGTCAAAATCCGCTCCGGTGCGGTCCATCTTATTCACAAAGGCGATGCGCGGAACGCGGTACTTGTCCGCCTGGCGCCAAACCGTTTCCGACTGCGGCTGCACGCCAGCGACGGAATCGAAAATTCCGACGGCGCCGTCGAGCACGCGCAGCGAACGTTCGACTTCGACCGTGAAATCCACATGCCCCGGCGTATCGATGATATTGATGCGATAGGCTTGCCCATTGCGTTTCCACGCGGCGGTCGTCGCAGCGGAAGTGATGGTGATTCCGCGCTCGCGCTCCTGCTCCATCCAGTCCATGGTCGCGGTGCCTTCGTCGACTTCGCCGATCTTATAAGTCACACCCGTATAGAACAGGATGCGCTCGGTCGACGTGGTTTTGCCGGCATCGATGTGCGCCATGATCCCGATGTTGCGCATGCGGTCGAGTTGGAATTGCCGCGCCATGAAAATTTCGCCGCTTACCAGCGATAGTGGGCAAAGGCCTTGTTGGCCTCGGCCATGCGGTGCACATCCTCCTTCTTCTTCACTGCTCCGCCCTTGCTATTGGCTGCGTCCATGATTTCCTCAGCCAATTTGTCAGTCATGTTTTTTCCCGAACGTTCCCGCGCATAAAGAATCAGCCAGTGAATCGCCAGCGATTGCCGCCGGAACTGATTTACCTCTACGGGAACCTGATAGTTCGCGCCGCCAACGCGCCGCGTTTTCACTTCCAGCAGCGGCTTGACGTTCTCGATGGCTTTCTTGAAAACCGTCAGGGCATCGGAGTTCGTCTTTTGCGCCACGTTCTCCATCGCCTTATAGAAAATCGCCTGCGCCGTGGCGCGCTTGCCGTCGTACATCATGCTGGAAACGAACTTCTGCACCAGATCGCTTCCGTAGACCGCGTCGCCGGGGATCTTCCGGCGAATGACAAATCCTTTGCGTGGCATTCCGCTGCTCCCCTACTTCTGAGCGGCTTTGGGCCGCTTGGCGCCGTATTTCGAGCGCCCCTGCTTGCGATTTTCAACACCGGCGGCATCCAGCGTTCCGCGAATCACGTGATAACGAACGCCAGGCAAATCTTTCACGCGGCCGCCGCGAACCAGCACGATCGAGTGCTCCTGCAAATTGTGGCCGATGCCGGGAATGTATGTGGTCACTTCGGCCGAATTCGTGAGCCGCGCGCGGGCCACCTTGCGCAGCGCCGAATTTGGCTTCTTCGGCGTCTGCGTATAGACCCTCACGCAAACTCCGCGCTTTTCCGGGCAGCCTTCGAGCGCTGGCGATTTCGTTTTCGTCCGCAATTTCTCGCGGCCATATCGAACCAGTTGTGCAAACGTCGGCACGCTTCTCCCTCCGAAACGGGTAACCCGATTTCGTTTTTCCGCAGGGCGTACAAAGCCCAGGCAGATGCAGACAGGTGTAGAACAGAAAGGGCCGGTCAAGACCCCGAAGGAACCGGCAAGGTACTCCGCGCGGGCGTGCTCACAACATCCGGAACACATCCACTTCTACAGCGGAGAGCTTCAAACGGCTTTGCGGGGCAGGCGCCCCATTTCGGCCGTCCTCCCAAACCCCGTTCCTTCCTTCTCTGTTCCGGGGCGGGAAGAAACCCTTTCAGCACAATTCCAGCAACAAGTCCACCTACAAACCGGCGAGTATAAAGAAAGGACCTCCGACTGTCAACCCCAAACAGAAGAAAGATTTGGAGGGGAGCCGTATGCCTGCCGATGGAACTCGAAACTAGCAAAATTCTACCACGATCTTGCGCTCTAAGCCAGCATGTTTTGATCGTTTTCCATAGGTCTTTAGGGCCACAGGCTTCCGTAGAGACCGCCTCGCAACTTGCTAAGTCACGCGCTAGCAATTATTTACAAGGCTTCGTTCAAATCGGACCGTGTCACAGGTCCAGATCATACCGCAAACGAGCCATTTACAAAAATCGTCTACGGTAGAAATCTGCGCAGGACCTAAATTCTGGAAATTTTTCATTCCTCCTACTTTACGCAACGATAAAAGCTCACTAGACTTCTTTGCACTCATGAAACCGCACTATATTTACTCGATGTTTTGGGCACTTGTTGCACTGCTCGCTTTTTCGATTTTTTCGTCTTCCATGGCGCGCGCCCAATCGGCCTCCGCGGCGAAGTCAAATGCCGTAGCTGCGGCCGCAAACCCGTCGGCTCCGTTCGTCATCGAACTTTTCTCCAACAAAATCAGTTTCCAAAATGACGGGACGAGCGAGCGCCAGATCGATCTGCGGCTCAAAGTCCAAAGTGCGGAAGCAAATCAATCGCTGCACACGCTGGCATTCGATTACGACGCTTCGAACGAAACCTTCGCGCTCGCTTTTCTGCGCATCACGAAATCTGACGGAACAAGCACGGAAGCGAAGCCCGACATCGTGAGCGACCAACCCGCGCCGGTTGTGAAAACCGCCCCGGCCATCACCGACATTCGCGAAGCGCAACTTCACATCCCCACGCTTGCGCCCGGAGACGCGCTCAGTTACGAAGTGATCTTGAAAACAGTCACGCCTCCTGCTCCCGGCGAATTCTGGTACGAGCATAGTTTTCTATCGGACATCTCGGCGAACGACGAAGAGCTGCAGGTCAGCGTGCCGGCTGATCGCGCGATTCACATCAAGTATGCTCCGCAATTTGTGCCAGCCGTCACGACCCAGGGCGCGCGCAAAATTTATTTTTGGAAACGAACAAGCGCCGCGGCGACTCCGGTTCCGAATTCCTCAAGCGACAGCGCGGCGGCGAAGAATAAAACTCCCGATGTCGAGCTGAGCAGTTTCGCAGATTGGCAGGCACTCGGAAAATGGATGGGGGCACTCGAAAGCGCCGCAGAGAGGCCCGGACAGGAAATCCGCGATAAGGCCGCTGCACTCGTCGCAAATCAAGAAACTCATTCTGGCAAGATCGAGGCCTTATACGACTTCGCCGCGAAACAAGTCACGTATGTCCGCATGCCTATGCGGCAGGCCAACTTTCAGCCGCGCGGCGCAAGCAACGTTTTGAGCGCGGGCGTTGGCGACGATATTGATCTGTGCGCGCTGCTCGCCTCCCTGCTCACATCAACCGGTTTTCAATCCGATCTGATTCTGCTGCCCTCTGCAGGAAATTTTGATAAAAACCTGCCGACCCCGAGCGCATTCGATCACGCTATCCTCAAGGTCACTGCGGCGAAAGATGTGTACTGGCTCGATCCCTCCTCTGATGTTCTCCCATTTCGCATGCTGCCGCCGGCGGATCGAAACAAAGAAGTTCTCGTTATTTCTACCGCTGCGCCGGCAACCTTCGACAAAACGCCCGTGGACCCGCCATTCCCTTCGACCCAGCAGGTCGAAGTCAATGGCCGCGTCAGTTCGCTTGGCAAACTCAGCGCGGTGGTTCGCTATACGATGCGCGGCGACAACGAATTCGCGCTGCGAGTCGCGTTCCATGGCACACCGCAAGACCATTGGAAAAGCATCGCGCAAACCATGGCCGAGCTCGATGGCTTTCACGGGCAGGTGATCGACGTCAACGCGATGGACCCCACGGCAACAAAGGACCCATTTACTGTGTCGTTCACCATCGTCAACGAGAACTTCCTCGATTGGTCGCAGGCGAAGGCTGCGATTGCGCTTCCGCTGCCGACGTTCGGCCTGCCGGACGCGCCGCAGGACCCGGCCAAATCCCTTCCGCTTGGAAGTCCTTTGGACGTCACTACGAAGCTCACTTTGTCATTCCCGGCGAATATTTCTTGCCAGATGCCCGTGGGCGCGGCGATCACGCGCGACTATGCAGACTACCAATCTCATTATGACGCGCAAGAACATTCGCTGACCGCGCAGCGGACGCTTCGCTTTCTCGCGCATGAAATTCCCGCTGCTCGCCGCTCTGACTATCTCGCATTTACGCACGCGATCGAGCAGGATGAAAGCCAGCCGCTCCAGGTTGCGAACATCATTCCAGGAGTGCCCGCCGACGCCACAACGAGCCAGTTGATGGAAGCCGGCAATGCGGAACTAAAGTCTGGAAGTTATGCGAATGCACTACTGCTATTCGAGCAAGTGGCGCAACTGGCGCCAAACCAAAAAGACCTCTGGCTCGATATCGGAGTCGCTCAGCTTCAAACGGGAAAATACGAAGATGCGGCAACGTCTCTGCAAAAGCACTTGCAAGCGAATCCTGCCGACGAATCGGCGAATACTTTGCTGGGCATTGCCCTTTACAACTTGAAAAAGTACGACGAGGCTGTCGTCGCCTTCAAGAAGGAAATCGCCATAAAGCCTTTGGATCCCAACGCATACGAATACCTGGGAACCGTCTACGTCGACCAGAAGAAGTTTCCGGAGGCCGTATCGGAACTCGAAAAGGCGGCCGTGCTGGCTCCCAGCAGCGCCGCGGTCCGGCTGCGTCTCGGCGCGGCCTATCTCGGCGAAAACAAGAATACGGAAGCGCTGGGCGCATTCACGAAAGCGATGTCGCTCTCCTCTTCGCCGCTGATCGCCAACGAAGCTGCGTATCAACTCGCCACACACAGCGTTGCTCTTGAACAGGCCGCGACATTTGCATTGTCTGCCGTGAAGGCCGTTGAGTCGCAAATGGCTACCGCAGATCTCGGACACCTTACCGGGGAAATCTTTGGCGACGCCGCGGCGCTTCCAGCCGTCTGGGACACGCTGGGGTGGGTGCGTTTTCAGCAAGGCAAGTTGCAGGACGGTCTGGCTTTGATTCACGCAGCATGGGTTCTCGACGAGCGTGGCGATGTCGGCGACCATCTCGCGCAGATTTACGAAAAGCAGGGAGAAAAGGACCGCGCGATTCAGACCTACGTCCTTGCCCTTGCCGCCGGTGGAGCACCACCGGGTACGCGCGCTCGCTTGATCCGCTTGCTCGGCAGCAATATAGGGATCGACCAACGCGTTAAGCGCGCAGGCGGCGAACTTCTTGCGATGCACACGGTCTCCGTGCGAAATGCTGACGCGGTGACGGGAAAAGCCGCGTTTTTGATTTTGATGCAGTCCGGCGCTCCCCAACCCTCCGTAATCACGGCCAGGTTTCTTCGCGGCGATGATGCGCTCTCACCGTACGGCGACCGTATTCACGAAGCGCAATTCCCTGATATCTTTCCTTCCGGAAGCAACGCTCGCGTCATATTGCGGGGAGTCTTGACCTGCGCGGCGAAGACCAAGGCCTGCTCTTTCGTCTTCGATCCGCCGCACGATCTTCTGCTGCAACGGTAGCTTCAAATTTCGGGAGGCATGATGCTCAAATTGATGCGCTGGCCGGCGGTTCCTTGTTTTCTGCTGCTTTTGACGTTTGCCATCCATGCACAAACGCCGAACGCCCTCGCAAACGACATCCAGAAAATCATGAGCCGCCCTGAATTTGCGCACGCCATTTTCGGCGTCGAGATCTATTCGCTCGATTCGGGCAGAACGCTCTATGCCTACAATGCCGGCAAGCTCTTCGTTCCCGGTTCGACCACGAAGACATTGACGGAGGGTACCGAGCTGGCGCTTCTCGGTTCGGACTATCGCTTCCATACGAAGATTTACCGCACCGGCATCATCGGTGCCGAGGGCACGCTCGATGGCGATATCGTTCTCGTCGCCAGCGGCGACCCGAATCTCTCCGGCCGTATGCAAGCCGATGGCGCGTTGGCGTTTGAGAATTCCGACCATGCCTATGCCGCCGACATGCTCGATGCAAGAGTTGTTCCCGGCGATCCGCTGGCCGTCATCAACGATTTTGCCCGGCAAATTGCCGCACGCGGAATCCGCAAAATCGCTGGGCGAGTTCTGGTGGACATCAGTATGTTCGCGGAAGGGAAACCGGAGGCGGGTTCCGGCGCAATCGTTTCGCCCATCGTTGTGAATGACAACATCATCGACATCACCATCACGCCCGGCGCGCATGTCGGCGATGCGGCGACACTTCAAATTTCTCCACAAACAGCTTATGCGCAAATCGTGAATCACGTCGCGACGAGCCAAGCAGGTTCTGAGCGCCAGCTCGGATGGGGCGCAGACACTGTCGCATCTGATGGCACGCATACGGCCGTGCTCGAAGGAACTGTGCCGCTCGGCCAACTGCCATCGCTGTTTCCGTATGATGTTCCCACGCCGAGCCGCTTCGCTGAAATCGTTCTCACCGAGGCGCTCCAGCGCGCTGGTGTAACAGTCGGGAACTCCGGAATTGATAATTCGCAGCCGGAACAAACCGCGACACTCACGAAGTTCTACACGCCCGCAAATCTTATTGCTGAGCACGTCTCCACGCCGCTTTCGGAAGACATTAAAGTCACGCTGAAAGTCAGCCAGAACCTGCACGCGACTTTGACGCCTTATATTCTTGGCGCCGTGCTCGCCGGCAATCACGACGAAGCCGAACAGGCCGGCCTCGACGAAGAGCATGATTTTCTGCAAAAGGCAGGACTTGATCTGACGCAGGCTTCACAAGCCGAAGGCGCCGGCGGCCCAGGCGCGTTCTTCACGCCCGATTTCATGGTTCACTACCTTGCGTTTATCTCGCGCCAGAAGAATTTCGATATTTTCTACCGCGCGCTGCCGATTTTGGGCCGCGACGGCACGCTCTACAATTTGTTGCCGGATTCTCCCGCCGTTGGACACGTTCATGCCAAGACCGGCACGTTTGCGGAGTACAATGCCTTGAATCACACGCTCATGGTTACCGGAAAAGGATTCGCGGGATATATCGACGCCGCGGATGGCAGCCATCTCATCATCGCTGCCTACGTAAATAACGTCAGCGCGCCGCCGAATTTCGAAGCCGTCGAAAAAGTGGGAAATGCGCTCGCGGAAATCGCTGCGGCGGCGTATGCGGCTCCGGCACAATCCGCCCACTGACGCGACTGTGCTAAGATTGCCTCTCCGCGCAATTCATCGCAACGGACAAACGCAGGGAACGCGCCGCAATATGCCAAAAGTCGGTTTCGTGAGCCTCGGATGCCCCAAGAACCTCGTCGACAGCGAGGTGATGATGGGTATTCTTGCGCGTTCGGGCTACGAAATCACGCCGCGCGCTGCTGATGCGGATGTAATCGTCGTAAACACATGCAGCTTTATCGAGCCTGCACGCAAGGAATCCGTGGATTCGATTCTGGAAATGGCCGAATACAAGAAATTCGGCCGCGCTCAGAAGCTGATCGTCGCGGGGTGCCTGGTCGAGCGCTATCGCAACGAAATTCGCGAACAGATTCCCGAAGTGGACGCTGTGATCGGCACAGGCGAGGTCGAGAAGATTTTCGCTGCGTGCGAAGGCGAGATCGTTCGCGATTCTGAGCCTTCGCCGACGTTTCTTTATCACGATTTGACGCCGCGCATTTTGGCTACGCCGCGCCACACAGCGTACGTAAAAATCAACGAAGGCTGCGATCATCCCTGCTCATTCTGCATCATTCCGCAACTGCGCGGGCGATTTCGCAGCCGCCGGTTCGAATCTGTGATTCACGAAGCAGAAAATCTCGCAGCGGCGGGCGTGCGCGAAATCAATCTGATCGGGCAGGACACCACGTTCTATGGCGAAGACCTCGGTTTGCGCAATGGATTGCCGCTACTGCTCGAACGCCTCGCTGAAATCGAAGATCTCGACTGGATCCGCTTTCTTTATTGCTACCCCAATCGCATCACGCAGAAATTGCTCGATACCATCGCCGCGCACGAGCGCCTCGTGAAATATATGGACATTCCCCTGCAGCACGCCAGCCGTAGCGTCCTGGCGCGCATGAAGCGCGGCTCGAATGCGGACGCTTTTTTGAAAACGCTCGCGCGAATTCGGCGCACGATTCCCGGCGTATCCCTGCGCACTTCGTTCATCGTTGGTTTCCCCGGCGAAACGGAAGCCGATTTTCGCGAATTGTGTGACTTTGTGCGCGAAGCAGAATTCGATTGGATGGGCGTCTTCGCATATTCCGATGAAGAAACCGCGAAGAGCTACGCCTGCGAAGCAAAAATTGACGCCGACACCGTCGCGCGCCGCCGCGACGAGTTGATGGCCATTCAGCAGAAAATATCTCAGCGACAATTGCGCAAGAAAATTGGGAAGACCTTCACCGCGATGCTCGAAGGCCCATCGGCGGAAACCGAATTCGTCTGGACCGCGCGGCTCGAAGGCATGGCGCCGGACATTGACGGGAAGATTTATGTCACGGAAATCGCCGGCGTAAACGACTCTTCCGAATTGCCTCTGCCGGGCACGATGGCACGCGTCGAAATCACGGAAACGCGCGATTATGATTTGATTGGACGAGCCGTGGAAGTTTTCGCTCGCCCCGTGCGTCCGAATGGCGATCCCGAACCGGCGACGGTTTCGTCACAACCATTCCCCATCCTCGCCTAAGCTCGAAATGTTGATTACGGAAGACTGCCCTCTACTGCACAACGAAATGGCGTGCTAGTCTAAGCGCGACGCCCATGGAATGGCACTGTCCTATCTGCCGCAAAACCACGAATTCAGAAACCGATAAGGATTTTCCGTTTTGCAGCGAACGTTGCCGCCTGAACGGTCTGGGAAACTGGGCCCGCGAAAAATACGAGATCTCCGAGCCCGCACACGACGAATCCGAATCGGCGTCTGAATCGGCGATTGGCCAGACGACCGAGTCGGCGACACACTCACTCTCGGATTCACAAGAACCTTGCCCCTCGCATGGTCAAACAAATGGCCGCAGAAACTGAATCCGGGTCCGCGCAGCCGCCGCGAAAACCGCGCCTCTCGTTATTTTTCGCCACCGCGTGCGGGGTCGGTTACATTCCAAAGGCGCCGGGGACATGGGGCTCGCTTGTCGGCGTCGCGATTTATTGCATGCTGATCAGTATTCCTACGCGAATTGCACTCGACTTTTACTTGCACGGCGTTGATTACGTCATTTACGGCTGGCCTGTTGTCCCCATCGTCGCGCTGGTGCTCGCACTTTTCGGCGTTGTGACCGCGAGCCGGGTCGCGAAGTCCACCGGCAAAAAAGACCCGCAATTCGTCGTCATCGACGAAGTTTCGGGACAATCTCTCGCGTATTTTCTCGCTCTCGTGCCGCTGAACTGGAAATATCTCGCTTTGGGTTTTATACTTTTCCGGTTATTCGATATTTGGAAGCCTTTCCCCGCGCGGCAAGCGGAGTCGTTATCGGGTGGCTGGGGCATCATGGCGGATGATTGGGTCGCGGGTATCTATGCAGCGATAGGAATTTGGATCGCTAGAATACTGGGCCTATGAAACCTTGGAAAAGTTTTTCATGAACACGAACAGCATTCCGCGCATTGAAAGCGTTCAGCCGGCTGCGGCGATTCCGGGCGGCGAAGTTACCATTCGGGGCGCGGGATTCGTTAACGGAAACCATTTGCGCCCGGAGGTTCACTTCGGTGCAACGGCCGGCAGTCTCGTTCTCGCTTCCGAAAATATTCTTGTCGCGCGCGTTCCCGATGGCGCTGAAGGCGGCTCCGTCCGCATTAAATCGAACCACGCCGCCAGCCAGCCCTTCCCTATCGCGCTTGGCGAGTTGATTGGTGACAATCTGCACCCCGTCGCGAATCCTGCTGTGGATCGCGAAGGAAACGTCTACGTCACGTTCAGCGGCCAGCGCGGGCAGAAAGTTCCCGTGTCTCTTTACAAGGTGACGCGCGACCGCACCGTAAAACCATTTGTCACGCAGTTGATGAATCCCACGGGACTGGCCATGGATCGCGACGGCGTGCTCTATGTCTCTTGCCGCAACGACGGCACGATTCACCGCGTCATGCCCGATGGCCGGGCCGAACAGTGGGTCGAAGGCATGGGTATCGCCACGGGATTGGCGTTTGATCGCGCCGGAAATTTATACGTCGGCGACCGCAGCGGCACGATTTTCAAAATCGGCGCCGACCGCCAGATTTTCGTTTTCGCCACACTGGAACCGTCCATGTCTGCGTATCATCTCGCGTTTCATCCCAATGGCGATTTGTACGTGACCGGGCCGACGACTTCGAGTTTCGACCGCGTGCATCGCATCACGCCCGCTGGTGAAGTCGAAGTTTTTTTTCGCGGTCTGGGCAGGCCGCAAGGACTTGCCTTCGACCGCGCCGGTAATTTGTACGTTGCCGCTTCGCTTGCGGGCCGGCGCGGCGTCGCTTGCATCACTCCTGATGGCAACGCAGAGATCGCGCTCAGCGGAAATGGCATCGTTGGCCTGGCGCTCGAACATTCTGGCCGCGCGCTGATCGCCACCAACAATGCGCTCTATTCTCTCGACTGGAATGTCGAAGGTTTGTCTTTGAATTCTTGATTTACCGCACGAATCACTGAGACGAATTTTCTGTTCCTGCGTCTATAATTTGCGGGACGATGCAATTCCGGTGAGTGGAGGAAATCATGCGTGATCGCTTCCGCGAATTGCCCTCCGACGCTGAAAACGTTGCCGTACCATCAGAAGTGCTGGTTCGGAATCGCCGGAGCAATTTAAGTTGAGCTGTTCTTGATATCGGTCCCCAAAATGTGCCTCTTGCGAGCCGTGCACATGTTCGGTTACAACAATTCCGATGGATGCGGAGATTATCGCTGTCGGTTCTGAACTGCTCACTCCATATCGCCTGGACACGAATTCCCTTTTCCTCACCGCCGAACTTAATCGCCTCGGATTCCAGGTTCGCCGCAAAGTCGTTGTCGGCGATTACGACGAAGACCTAAAGGACGCTTTCCGTTGCGCTCTCGACCGCGCCGATGTTGTCGTTTCCTCCGGCGGCCTGGGTCCCACAGCCGACGACCGCACGCGCGAAATCGTCGCCGAATTGCTCGGTCGCAAGTTGAAACTCAACGACGCCATCCTTCGCCACATCCAAGAGCGATTCCGAAAGCTGGGCCGCACCATGCCGGAGGTAAACATGCGACAGGCCATGGTGCCCGAAGGCACCGAGCCGCTTGAAAATGCGCGCGGCACCGCCCCCGGCCTCTGGCTCGACGCCGGTGGAAAAATTCTCGTACTTCTCCCCGGCCCCCCAGCCGAATTGCAGCCCATGTTTGCAAACGAAGTGAAGCCTCGCCTCGCGCGCCGCGGCGGCAAGCTTCGGCTCTATACGCGCGAACTTCGCATCACCGGCTTGCCGGAATCCGAAGTCGATCAACGCATCGCTCCGATTTGCGCGCAGTATCCCGGCGCTGAAACGACCATCCTCTTTTCCGCCGGCGAAATTCAGTTGCACCCGCGCCTGTGGTCCGAAGATGAGCAGGCCGCGCTAAAACTCCTCGACCAGATCATCAAGGGATTCGCTCTGGCCCTCGGCGAACACTTGTTCACCACATCCGGTGAAACTCTTGAAGAGGTTGTTGCCCGGGAGCTTCAAGAGCATCAAGCAACGATCGCCGTGGCCGAAAGCTGCACAGGCGGAATGCTCGCGGCGCGACTAACTAACGTCGCCGGCAGTTCCGCGTATTTCCTTGGCGGCGTCGTTTCCTATAGCAACGATTTGAAATCCGCCTGGGTAGATGTCTCCAGAGAATTGCTCGAGTCCAAGGGCGCGGTCAGCTCCGAGGTTGCGCTGGCGATGGCCGACGGGATACGCCGCCGTGCCGGCTCGACGCTCGGCGTGGGCATCACGGGGATCGCCGGCCCCGGCGGCGGCAGCGCCGAAAAGCCTGTCGGTCTCGTGCATATCGCCATCGCCGACGAAAAGAGCCACAAGGAGCGTGGTTACCGCTTCCTGGGAGATCGCGACCGTATTCGCGCGTCGGCCACGCAAACCGCTCTCGACACGGTGCGCCGTTATTTCCTCTATACTCCCGCGGCGAAGGCATAGCCGTGCGCCTGTTCGTGGCCCTCGACGTGCCTCACGAGACCCGCGCGGCCCTCGATCCTCTCGTCCGCCGCTTTGAGAAAATCTGCGGGGACGCACGGTGGGTTCGCCTCGAAGGCGTCCACATCACTTTGAAATTCCTCGGCGAGGTTGACGACGCGCAAGGGCCCGAGATTCAAAGTGCTCTCTCATCCGTGCGCCAAGATAAATCCGTTCCCATCGTTTTCCGCGATTTTGGCTATTTTCCCAATGACCATCACCCTCGTGTGTTCTGGGCTGGCATTGAATCGGGGCCTGAACTCGCCGCTCTGGCTGCGAAAGTCGGAGCAAGCCTCGAACCCTTCGGTTTTCCGCAGGAGAAAAGGACTTTCTCTCCGCATTTGACGCTCGCTCGTTTCAAAACGCTGGAAGGGCTCGCGAAATTGAAGGAAGCCGTGGCTTCGCTTCCCTCCCGGGATTTCGGCCAGACTTCCGCTGTGCAATTCCATCTCTATCAAAGTGTGCTAAAGTCCAGCGGCGCCGTGTATAACAAGCTCGCGAGCTATTCTTTCGTCGAAAGCGCATCTTCGTGACGACGCTCTGGCCAATCCCTGTCGCCGCCTATCTTCTTGGCTCGATCCCCTTCGGCTACTTGATCGTCAAGCTGGGGAGCGGCTCCGACGTCCGCGCCTCCGGCAGCGGGAATATCGGTGCAACGAATGTTTCGCGTATTGCGGGGATCGGTGCTGGAATCGCTACGCTCTTGCTCGATGCAGGCAAGGGTTACCTCGCCGTCTGGCTCGCGCTCCGTTGGCCGCATTCCAATATCCGCTGGGTAATGGCCGCGGCTTTGGCGGCCATTGTCGGCCACATGTTTTGCTGCTGGCTCGGCTTTCGCGGAGGTAAAGGCGTCGCCACGGGTTTGGGCGTTTTCCTGGCGATTTCCTGGGAGGCGATGGCCGCGGCGATCTTGCTGTGGATTGTCGTGATTGCCTTCTGGCGGTATGTTTCGCTTGGCTCTATCGCTACTGCGGTCGCCTTGCCTTTTCTGGTTTATCTTTTTTATGCGCCGGGCCACGCGCCGCCGCGAGTCGTGTCCTTGACGAGTGTCGCGATCGCCGCCCTCATTATCTGGAAACATCGCGAAAACATCGCCCGACTCATCGCCGGAACCGAAAACAAGTTGACGCGCAAGAATTGATTTCTTCGACGCTCATGACAAAAAACAAAAGTTCGATGAAAAAGATTGCCATTATCGGCGCTGGCGGCTGGGGAACGGCTCTTTCCATCGTTCTGTCGCAAAGCTCTGTTGCCCATCGCATTGCGCTTTGGGCACGTGAAGAGGATGTCCGCGAATCGCTGCGAAAGGAGCGCAAGAACCCGGTCTTTCTCCCGGGATTCGCGATTCCCGAACAAGTCGAAGTGGCCTCTGCAATCCCCGAAGCCGTGCAGGATGCGGACTTCATCATCGGCGCAATGCCCTCGGCTCATGCCCGTGCGCTCTATTCCCAAATTCTTTCGCACGCTTCGCCCCGAGCTGTCGTCGTCAGCGCAACGAAGGGTCTCGAACCTAAATCTTACCTTCGCATGACGCAGGTAATCGCGGACCTTCTCCCCCCGAAATCCCGCCATCCTATCGCTGCTATTTCCGGCCCTTCCTTCGCCAAGGAAGTCGCGCAAGGCGATCCCACCGCTATTGTCGTGGCATCCGCGAACTCACCGGCAGCCCGCGAAATTCAGCAGGAATTCTCGGGCCCGGCGCTGCGGCTTTATACAAACGCAGATGTCACGGGCGTCGAAATCGGCGGCGCGGTGAAGAACGTCATTGCCATCGCGGCTGGAGTCGCCGAAGGTCTTGGACTCGGCCACAACACCATCGCCGCTCTCATCACGCGCGGCCTTGCCGAAATCATGCGCCTCGGCACGGCTCTCGGCGCGCGGCGCGAGACTCTCGCGGGGCTTGCCGGCTTGGGCGACCTCGTCCTGACATGTACAGGCGAACTGAGCCGTAACCGCCGCGTCGGCATCGAACTCGGCCATGGAAAGAGACTCGACGAGATTCTCGCCTCCACATCCACAGTCGCCGAAGGCGTAGGAACCACGGCAGCTGCTCTGGCCCTCGCGCGAAAAGCCAAAATCGAAATGCCCATTGCGGCCCAGATGCACGGCCTCTTGTACCAGGGCCGTTCTCCCCATGACGCCATCCGCGAACTGATGCACCGGCCCCTCAAGGCCGAATAGGCCAGCGCCTCCCTGTCCGTTCCAATGCGTCAATAGGTAGTACTTTAGGCCAGTTGTTCCCGGGTGCAGCATTCCGTAGGATTTTCAGGTAGGTACATTCGTGTCTCAAAAACCACTTGCAACCACGGGCATGCGCCGCGTGCGCATTCTGTGGATCGTCCTGGCCGCATTGCTGCTCACCAGCGCACTACCACTCTATCTCTATCATCGGGAAGTGCTTCGTCTTAGCGAAGACAAGCTCCAGGATACCGAGCGCCTGCAACAGTCAGAAATCACGCGGTCCCTCGCCAGCGAGACCCTGCAGTTTGAGTCGAATTTGAGCGAGCAGTTGGAAAGCCAGCGACAAATGCTGGCCCTGACCGGCTGGATTCAGAACGTCAGCGACCCAACCCACGGCCCGCAGCTAAGCCGCATGCTGCAGAACATTCTGCAAAACAACCACGACATCCTTTACGTCACTGCCATCGGCCAGGACTCCAAGGGCCAGGCTGCCGAAAGCGTTCCTGGTGCTGATAAGGATCCCTTTGTAGACGCCGCGCTCAAGCGCGCATTCACAGCCAGCGTTCAGGGTGTGAACTGGGTCAGCGGAACGTTCGCGCTCGGGCAGAATAACCGTCCTGCCATGGTGATTTCCATGCCCCTGATGTCCGACGGCCGCTTCACCGGAATGCTCGCCGCGGTTGTCTCGCTGGATCGCGTCGTGGCACGCCTGAAGGATGCGAGCGTGCGCTATCGGACTGTGTTCGTAGTCAACGGCGAAGGCCGCATCGTCGTCCATCCGGACACAATGAACATGGTTCCCGGCCGCGACCTCAGCTCCAACGCGGTCGTCGGCCAATTCAAACACACTCCCCAGGAGTTGCGAACCACGGAAACGACGCAATTCACTCAAGAACAGAACAACAAGCCGGTCGAAATGATCGGCACGTACAGCACAATTCCCGAACTCCACTGGGCCGTCATCGCGGAACGCGACATGGCTCAAGCGCGTGTCGATGCCGGCGTGCAGGAATTGACCACCGAGGCTCTGCGCTTCGTCATTGCCGTTACGCTCATCGCCTTGCTGGTTGGCTATCTGTCCGCTCTTGGCATCACCCGTCCCATCCAGGGTCTCGTTCACTCCACGAGAGCCATTGCACGCGCCGAATTCCATGAGCGAGCGCCGGTGGAAGGCGCAGCAGAAATCACCGAACTGGCTGAAACCTTCAACAGCATGGCTGACGACATCGAGAAGTACGTCGATCGCCTGCAAATGGCCGCAAACGCCAATCGCGATTTGTTCATGGGCTCCATCCGCATGCTCGCCGCGGCCATTGACGAGAAGGATCCCTATACCCGGGGCCATTCTGGCCGCGTCGCGAAGTATTCTCTGATCATCGGCAAGGAATTGGGCCTCGACGCCGAAGCTCTCGATAAGATCCGCATCTCCGCCCTATTGCATGACGTCGGCAAGATCGGCGTCGACGACCACGTCCTGAAAAAGCCCGGCAAGCTGACTGATGAAGAATTCACCCTGATGAAGCAGCATCCGGTAAAGGGCGCCAACATCATGCGGCCCGTCGCGCAATTGAAGGAAATGCTCCCGGGCATCGAGCTTCACCACGAGCGCATGGACGGCAACGGCTATCCCTATGGTCTTGCGGGAGATCAAATTCCCATGATGGCGCGCATCATTGCCGTCGCCGACACCTTTGACGCCATCACCACCAATCGTCCCTACCAATCAGCCATGGATTTGGATTACGCCATGAATCGCATTCAGCAACTTGCCGGTTCGAAGTTCGACGTGGACGTCGTCGGCGCCATTCAAAATGCGGTGAGAACCGGCAAACTAAAGCTCAGTCCCTCGCTCGTCGAAGTCGAAGTCTGATTCAGCTCAATTCCCGTCACCCGAAGCCATCGGCGTCTCCTGCGCATTCACAGCCTGCCAGCGCCCTTGCCGAAATGTAAATACGTCCGTGAAGAGCGCCCGGTGCGGAGGGCCGCCGGGTGGCAGAGCCAGGACAACTCCATTCGCAATTGCCGTACTCCCATAAACGCGAACTTCCAGTTGCTCAAACTTGTGCACGCCCGGAAAAGCGTTTGGATGCGCCTTCACATAATCAATATGCTCCCGCTTGGAAATCATTCCCTCCGGCACGACATGAACAAAATCGTCTCCCAGAATCGACTCCAGTACAGCGGGTTTGTTTTCATTCGCGAGCCAGCGGTGCTCCAACCGGATGACCGCCTGTTGCGCGTCCGGCGCTGCATTTTTCGCTGCTACTCGATCTTGGGCAAACGCAGTCGCCGCGGCAGCCATGAAAATCACTATCGCCATCGTCTTCTTGACGCGCTTCATCCCCATGCTTTTCTCCCTTTTCGGATTTGCGGCCGCCCTAATCCGCCTGCGCCGGTTCTGATCACGCCTCTTCCAATTTACTCTTACCCTGCACTTTGACAACTGCCCTTTCCCAAACCCTCCTCTGCTAGAATGTTCATTTCGGTATCGCCGGTAGGACATTATGGTTTCCCTCTTCGGAAAATCCGAAAAAGGTGAATCGCTCTTCGAGCGCTTCAAGAATTCCGTCGCCCGCACGCGCTCGGAGTTTTCCGCGCGCCTCGAGCAGTTGTTCACCGGCGATCGCCCTGTTGACCCCGCCCTTCTGGCGCAGCTCGAGGCTACTCTGCTCAGCGCGGACATCGGTGTGAGTACCACCAAAGAAGTTCTCGCCACGCTCCGGCGGCAGGTCACCGAGCACAAGCTTTCCGGCTCCGCCGCGCTGAAAGCCGAGCTGAAAAATCAAATCGTTAGCATTCTCTCTACGCCAGGGCCCACGAACGGTACGCAGCCTCCGCTGCCTCCCGAAGTGATTTTCGTCGTCGGAGTCAACGGCACGGGCAAGACCACAACCATCGGCAAGCTCGCGCATCGCCTCCACTCCCAGGGCCGCTCCGTGATGCTCTGCGCCGCGGATACGTTTCGCGCCGCAGCCATCGAGCAGCTCGACGTCTGGGCCAAACGCTCCGGCGTCGAAATGGTCCGGCAAAAGGCCGGCGCGGATCCCGCTGCCGTTGTGTTCGACGGGGTTTCTGCAGCGAAAGCGAAAAATATCGACACCGTGATCGTCGACACCGCTGGCCGCCTGCACACAAAATCCAACCTGATGGCCGAGCTCGAAAAAATGAAGCGCACCGCGTCAAAAATTGTTCCCGGCGCGCCTCACGAAGTTTTGCTCGTCATGGACGCCACCACCGGTCAGAACGGCCTTGCGCAGGCGCGCGAATTCACCGGCCACGTCGGTGTCACTGGAATTGTCCTGACGAAACTCGACGGCACCGCCAAAGGCGGCATTGTCGTGGCCATTTCACGCGAGCTCGGTCTGCCAATTCGATTTGTCGGCACCGGCGAGCAACGGGACGATTTGGTGCCCTTTGACGCCCAAACCTACGTCAACTCTCTCTTTGACTGAACACGCGCAACAACTCGCCGACGCTACCTGGATGGCCCGCGCGCTGATTCTCGCTCATCGCGGCGTCGCGCAGGCCCATCCGAATCCGCTGGTTGGCGCCGTCATCGTGAAAAACGATCGCATCGTAGGCGAAGGTTTTCACGCTTACGATGGTCGGCACCACGCCGAGGTCATAGCTCTTGATCGCGCGCAAGGCGATGCCCGCGGCGCAACTCTGTACGTCAATCTCGAACCCTGCTGCCACACTGGCCGCACCGGCCCGTGCACGCAGGCGATTCTCCAGTCGCGCCTGAAGCGCGTGGTCATTGCAATGAACGATCCCAACCCTGCCGTTGCCGGCCGGGGCATTCGCGAATTGCAGAAAGCGGGAATCGAAGTGCGCGTGGGTGTGCACGAAGCCGAAGCCCGGCGCCTGAATGAGGCCTTTGCCAAATGGATTCGCTCGAAACTTCCCTTCGTCATGCTGAAAACCGCGCTCACTCTTGATGGCCGCATCGCCGCGCGCACCGGCAGCGCCACGTGGCTCACGTCTCCCGAGTCCCGCGAAGAAGTGCAGCGCATCCGCCACGCCTCCGATGCGCTCCTCACTGGCATCGGTACCGTGCTCATCGACGACCCGCGCATGTCGGACCGCAGCGGTTTGCCTCGCCGCAGACCGCTTCTGCGCGTCATCTTGGATTCGAAGCTCCGCATGCCGATCAGTTCGCAAATCGTGAAGGCCGCGAAGGGCGACGTCTTGATTTTCACCGCTAGTTCTGCGACCTCTTCCAAAGCGCGCGCCTTGCAAAAAGCTGGCATCGAAGTGGTTCAAATCCCCTCTCGCGCAGGCGGTCTCGATCTCCGCCGCGTCCTCCGCGAATTGGGCCATCGCGAAATCCTCTCTCTTCTCGTCGAGGCCGGCGCGCAGCTTAACGGCGCCGTTCTTTCCTCGGGAATTGTGGATAAGATGATTTTGTTTTACGCTCCCAAGGTTCTGGGCGGCGGAGTTCCTATGGCCGCGTTTCCGTCGCGGCCTCTCGCAAAGTTCTCGCCGCTCACGAATCTATCATTTCGGCAGTTCGGTCCTGATTTCATGGTCGAAGGCTATTTTCACGATGTTTACCGGCATCATTGAGCATCTCGGAAAAATCGAAAAACTGGCGCGAACCGATGAGGGCGGCCGTCTGAAAGTGCGCTTCGCCAAAAATCCGCCGGCCGAAGGCGACCTTCGCATCGGCTCGAGCATTTCCGTGAACGGTTGTTGCCTCACCGTCGTGGAATTGGACAAGGCTTCTTTCTCCGCCGATCTTTCCGCCGAGACCCTGCGTCGCACGGCCTTCTCGAAGTTCGAAGCCGGTCATATCGTCAATCTGGAACTACCCCTTCGCGCTGGCGATCGTCTCGGCGGCCATTTCGTTCAAGGCCACGTGGACGGCGTCGGCCGTGTGGCGCGCATGGAGCCCGAAGGCGAAAATTGGTGGCTTGCTGTGAGGGTTCCGGAGGATTTGCAAAAATATATAGCCGAAAAAGGTTCGCTCGCCGTCGACGGCGTCAGCCTGACAGTGGCGCGCTGGCGCAACGGCGTCGCCGATTTCGCCATTATTCCTCACACGCGCGCGCATACGAATCTGATCGAAATTTCCGAAGGCGACCCTGTAAATCTCGAATGCGACATTCTCGCGAAATACGTCGAAAGCCTGATGAACAACCGCGCCGAATTCGCTGCGGAGCGATGGACAGTCGAAAAGCTCATCGACGAGGGATTTTGATACCCGCACGGTGCAATTTCGATTCGGCGAGCCCGTTATGAGCGACGCACGCACCTATGATGTCGTAGTCGTCGGCGCAGGAGTCTTCGGCGCTTGGACGGCCTACAACCTCGCGCGTCAAGGCTCGCGAGTATTCCTCGCCGACGCTTTTGGCACCGCTAACAGCCGCGCCAGCTCCGCCGGCGAATCGCGCATTATTCGCATGAGCTACGGCGCCGACGAAATTTATACGCGCTGGTCGATGCGTTCCCTCGACCTCTGGCGTCAGTTCTGCGAGGAAACCGGCGCACGCCTCTTCCATCGCACCGGCGTTCTTTGGCTGACTCGCGAGACCGATCCTATGGCTCTTGCGACTCTCGCAACCTTCGCCAAACTCGGCGTGCCTCACAAAAAACTTTCCCACGACGAAATTTCCAAGCGATTTCCCATGATCGCCAGCCAGGATTCCGAGTGCGCCATTTACGAACCCGAAAGCGGCGCGCTGATGGCTCGTCGCGCAGTGCAGACCGTCGTCGAAGAATTCCAAAAATATGGCGGCACGTACCAAATCGCCGAAGTCGAAGCGCCCAGCGGCAGCGGGCACGCTGCCGCGCTCACCACGTGGAGCGGCGAATCGCTCCGCGCGGGCAATTACGTCTTCGCCTGCGGCCCTTGGCTCCCGAAAATCTTCCCCGCGCTTCTCGGCCAGCGCATTTTCCCGTCGCGTCAGGAAATTTATTTCTTCGGCGTCCCACCCGGAGATCGCAGCTACTCCCTCGGCAATTTCCCCACGTGGCTCGACGTCGGCAGCCTGATGTACGGCATCCCAGACATCGAAGGCCGCGGCTTCAAAGTCGCTAGCGACGCGCATGGCCCCGCCGTCGATCCCAACACACTCGAACGTGTCGCGGGCGAAACTTTGCCGCTCGTTCGCGATTATGTCCGCCGCCGTTTCCCCTCTTTACGCGACGCTCCGGTCATCGAATCGCGTGTCTGCCAGTATGAAAACACCTCGAGCGGCGATTTTCTGATTGATCGTCATCCGGATTTCGAAAATGTTTGGCTGGTGGGCGGTGGCTCAGGCCACGGCTTCAAGCATGGCCCTGCTCTTGGCGAATATGTCTCGCGTCTCGTTCTCGAAGGCGGCGAAACCGATGCGCGCTTTTCCCTTGCCTCGAAGCAAACTGTTCAGAAACGCGCTGTTTACTGAAATGGCGGATGGAATCGTCAAAAGGGAAAAGCATCCGCGCGGCAGGCCGTGCGTGATTTGCTTCACGTCATCAAAACTTTTCTGGACTTCTCGCGCGCCCCGCGCCAGTAAAGAATCAACCCAAACAGGATCGTGACCAGCGTTCCCACCACAAGTTTCGTCACAAATAGCAATTTGTCCGCTGAATCGCCCGGAGGGATGAAGGAAAGCACGATGCCCAGGGCCGTCACGCTGAACCCCAGCATCGCCGCGACCCACACGCCCAATTTGCCTCCGGGAATCAGCACTGCGCGTGGATTCGCCTTGCGGTCCGCGCGATAGGCCAGCCGGATCGCCGACGCGTACATGTACAAAAAGGGAATGAAATACAGAATGTCGCAGATATCCACCAGCACCTGATACGAGGATTGCGTCGTCTCGTTGATTTGCGCCAGCAGCAAAATCGCTCCCGAAAGAATCGCCTGCACCAGAATCGAAACATACGGCGTGCGCCATTTCGGATGAACTTTGCCGAATGCCTTTGGCAAATACCGGTCAATTCCCGCAACAAATGGCACCCGCGCAATTCCTGCGACCGTAGAGCCAACTCCACCAGCATTTCCAATCGTCACTAGCGCCGCCGCGAGGATACCAAAGAATCCAATTTTCAAAACCGCCGAACCTGCGGTAATCGCTTGGAAAACTCCGCTCAGTGGATCCACCTGCGGTGCCTGAACCAGCCCCAGCACAGCCATCGTGCCGGCAGTATACATAAACACGACCGCTGCTCCCGCTCCCCAAACCGCGCGCGGCAGCGTCCTTTGCGGGTCGCGCACTTCCTCGCTCATCGTCGCCGCAAGCTCGAAACCCGCAAAACCGAAAACCATCTGCGGCCAGAAGTTCACCGTCGCCTGGTTCCACACCGGCATCACGTTTCGCCACGTGAAATGCGTCAGCGAACCGTGAACGTGCCAAATCCATGCGCTGATTCCCACAAGCATTAGCAAAGGAAGGTAGGTCGCCATTCCGCCCGCGTTTTGCAGCCACTTTCCGATGTTCACGCCGATGAGATTGAAAAACACGGCGACAAACAGCAACACGAAGCTGCCCATCACCAGAAATTCCCGGTTGGTCGCGAGGGACGCATGCCCTTCTCCGCCGATGTACGCCGCCATGGACGCGCTCGCCATCAACAGCCCCGGAAAATAAAACACCGTGTAAATCCAGTACGTCCACCCCGCCACGAATCCGTGGAAATCGCCAAACGCTTCCTTCGACCACGAGTACAATCCGCCTTCGTTCGGGTAGCGCGTCGAAAGCTCATTGATGACGAATGCGCTCGGAACGAAAAACAGCAACGCCGCGAGAATCCACAGGCTTATGGAAGAAGTGCCGTTGTGTCCCGCTGCGGCCAGCCATCGCGGCCCCAGCACCGTCACAACATTGAAGAGCAGGATGTCCCAAAATCCGAGGACACGCCGCAGTTGCAGCTTCGGATCAGCAGACTCCCTGGAACTCATCGGCGCGCGCTCACCCGGTCACGTCCAGCGCAGGAATCAATTCGTCTTGCAATCGGAAATTTCGCAGGAAATGTTCCTTCGATTTCTCGAATTCGTCCCAGGTCCCGAAAAATCCGACCTCGCCTTCGTGCAGAAATATCATTTTGTCCGCCAGCCGTTTCGCCAGATGCGTGTCGTGCGTCACCACGACCGACGTTTTGTGAAACGCTTCCTTCAGCTTCAAAATCAAGCCGCCCGTGTGCGCGGCCATCAGCGGATCGACCATCGTCGTTGGTTCGTCGTAGAGAATCGCATCGGGGTCTTGCGCCAGTGCGCGCGCAATCGCCACGGCGCGCTTCGTGCCGGTGCTCAATTCCGAAGGCAGCCGGTCGGCAAACTGCGCCACCTCCAGCATGTCGAGCAGCTCTGTCACGCGCTGGTCTACTTCCTCTCCTTTCACGTTGCCCAGAGCCTTCATCGGAAAGGCTACGTTTTCCGCGATGGTCAGCGAATCAAAAAGCGCTCCCGCCTGGAAAACCATCGTCGCGCGCCGCCGGATCGGCGCCAGTTGCTCCTCACTCATTTCCGTCACGTCTTGCCCATCGACGATGACTCGCCCCGCATCCGCTTTCAAAAATCCCAGGATTAGCTTCAGCGATACGGACTTACCCACCCCGCTGCGCCCCATGATTACGCTCGTCTCGCCGCGATCCATGTGGAAGCTCACGTTGCGCAACACGTCCTGCGTATCAAACGACTTTGACACTCCCCGGAATTCGAAGAAGTGCTCGCTCACGTTTCGCTTGCCTCGCCTGTTCGCGCCTCGTCGTAATCCTCTGGCGTGTTCACATTCTTGAACAGTCGGCCACGCGGGTCAAAGCCTTTCCATTCGTTCGGTTCGATAGTGGAAAGCGTCAGGCCCGCAAGCCCGTCCATCACTTTTCGTACCCCGCGCTCAAGCGCCCCGGCAATTTCGGTCTGTACGCGCTGCCGATACATCCCGCACAACGGCTCATACCCTCGTTCGCTCACGGGCATCACCACATCGGCTTCGGACGCCATCGCCCGGCTCGCCAGAAATTCCAGCCATTCGTGCGTCAAAAACGGCAAATCGCAGCCGACAATCAAATTCCATCCGCACGCGGTCACGCGCAATGCCGTTGCAATCCCGCCAAGCGGCCCCAACTCGCGGCGGTCGTCTGGCACGACTCGAAATCCCATTCCGCCATAATCCGCGGGCGGCCCGATAATAATTGCTGGTTCGCTCACGAACTCAACAAGCCGCGCCATCCGCACCAGCAGAGGTTTTCTATCGAATGTCAGCAATCCTTTTGGCCGCCCCATTCGCGAGCTTTTGCCTCCCGCAAGAACGAACCCTCCGATCGGCTCCCGGTTGCGCATCTTTAGACTTTCAACTCTCGGATTCCATACCTCGGTATCGTCCCTCTTCGTGCAGCCTGCTATGGATCATCCCGACTCTACAGCAAATCCTTCCGCTGCCTGCCTTTGCTCATGACTTGGCCTCTAACACCAGAGCACGTTGAAATCGAGCGACTGTCTTGTAATATATTACAAATAAAATACTTACATAAGGACAGAAGATCTTGGCGTGCCTCCCTTTCTCCATAAATTAACTTGACGCTATCCCCATTTTTGCTATATTAGCACTCGCCAAAGAGGAGTGCTAACCATACCCGCCTCCCCTGCGGCCATTCGAAGTCTTCAAGCGGAGGTTACGAGATATGGCAGTGAACATCACCCCGCTCCACGACCGTGTGATCGTGAAGCGGCTCGAAGAGAAGGAAACTGTCAAGGGAGGCATCATCATCCCCGACAGTGCAAAAGAGAAACCCCAGGAAGGCGAAGTTGTTGCCGTTGGCTCCGGCAGGCGCGAGAAGGGCGAGCTGATTCCTCTCGATGTGAAAGTCGGCGACCGCATTCTTTTCGGCAAGTATAGCGGCAACGAAATCAAGATCGACGACCAGGAGTATCTCATCCTGAAGGAAGACGAAATTCTGGCAAAAATCGGTGGCGCGGCAAAGGCTGCCTCTGGCAAAAGATAACCACCCCGCTTCGGAGCGATCCGGCGGGCATTTTTATCCGAGGAAATTTTGAGGAGGATTAGGTCTTATGGCAAAGCAAATTGTGACTGGTGAGAATTCGCGCCAGTCGATTCTGCGTGGCGTTAACGTTCTCGCTGACGCCGTGAAGATCACGCTCGGCCCCAAGGGGCGCAATGCCGTGATCGAAAAGAAGTTCGGTTCACCGGTCATCACCAAGGACGGCGTCACCGTTGCGAAGGAAATTGATCTTCCCGACGGGCTTGAAAACATGGGTGCGCAGATGGTCCGCGAAGTTGCTTCCAAGACTTCCGACGTGGCCGGCGACGGCACGACCACTGCCACGGTTCTCGCGCAGGCTATCTTCCGCGAAGGCGTGAAGACGGTCGCTGCGGGCGCCAGCCCTATGGCTCTCAAGCGCGGCATCGAGAAGGCCGTCGAA
Source organism: Candidatus Acidiferrales bacterium (assembly GCA_035934015.1). Classification (NCBI taxonomy): domain Bacteria; kingdom Pseudomonadati; phylum Acidobacteriota; class Terriglobia; order Candidatus Acidiferrales; species Candidatus Acidiferrales bacterium. Next base: position 9,246 of record DASYYH010000010.1, on the reverse strand, counting down.
GCCGCCGTTGAGGAAATCAAGAAGCTTCACAAGGACGTCAAGGGCGACATGATCGCTCAGGTTGGCACCATCAGCGCCAACAACGACAAGCAAATCGGCAACATCATTGCCGAGGCCATGAAGAAGGTCGGCAAGGATGGCGTGATTACCGTCGAGGAATCCAAGACGATGGAAACCACGCTTGAGGTCGTCGAGGGCATGCAGTTTGATCGCGGCTACCTCTCGCCTTATTTCGTCACGGACCCGGAGCGCATGGAATGCGCCCTCGAAGATGTCCGCATCCTGATTCACGAAAAGAAGATCAGTTCCATGAAGGACTTGCTTCCCCTTCTCGAGCAGATCGCCAAGATGGGCAAGCCGTTGCTGATCATCGCCGAAGACATCGAAGGCGAAGCTCTCGCAACGCTCGTTGTCAATAAGCTTCGTGGCACCTTGCAGTGCGCCGCCGTCAAGGCCCCCGGCTTTGGCGACCGCCGCAAGGCTATGCTCGAAGATATCGCCACGCTCACCGGCGGGCGCGCCATCACCGAAGACCTCGGCATCAAGCTCGAAAACGTGAAGGTCGAAGATCTCGGTCGCGCCAAGAAGATCACCATCGACAAGGACAATACGACCATCGTCGAGGGTGCCGGCAAGCCCAGCGAGATCGAGGGCCGCGTGAAGCAGATTCGCACTCAGGTCGACAACACCACATCCGACTACGACAAAGAGAAGCTTCAGGAACGCCTCGCCAAGCTCGTTGGCGGCGTTGCGGTCATCAAGGCAGGCGCGGCCACCGAAATCGAGCTGAAGGAAAAGAAGGCTCGCATCGAGGATGCCATGCACGCCACGCGCGCTGCGGTTGAGGAAGGCATCGTTCCGGGCGGCGGCACGGCTCTGCTGCGCTGCATTCCGGCGATCGAGAAGCTCAAGGTGGCGGGCGACGAGGAAATCGGCGTCAACATCGTCAAGCGCGCTCTCGAAGAGCCCGCCCGTCAGATCGCGCACAATGCCGGTGAAGAAGGCGCAGTCATCGTCGGTAAGGTTCGCGAAAGCGAAAACGACAACTTCGGCTTCAATGCCGACACCGGCGAATACGGCGACATGGTCAAGGCTGGCGTCATTGATCCGGCCAAGGTCACCCGCCTCGCTCTCCAGAACGCCGCTTCCATCGCGGCCTTGATGCTCACCACGGAAGCTCTCGTGGCCGACATCAAGGAAGAAGAGAAGAAAGCTGCTGGTGCTGGCGCTCCCGGCGCGGGCGGCATGGGCGGCATGTACTGACGTAGTTTGTCATCCCGAGGAGTCCCGAGCGTTTTTCAGCGAGGGTGACGAGGCTTGCCCGCCGTGGCGGGGATCTGTAGTCGTTTTCAGAATACAAGAGGCGCTCCGAACTTCTTCGGAGCGCCTTTTTTCTTCTCCGATTTCCAAAGCTGCTAAACGCGCCTCGTCGCCGCACAATCTCAGCCAATTTCGTCCCGCCCCTCGGTCCGCCCGCTCAAAACCGACTTGTCATCCAGAATTCACCGTCCTGTAGCACCCCTGTAATCCACCCAACCTAGTTTTACGCCCGTTCGTTTTTCTCCGTTGGAGACGTGCGGTCGGCGAAGAGAAACAAGCATATACAGGTATCGAATGACCACCAATCCTTCTGAAAGGACTTCTCTGTGCGCAAGCTACTAGGCTTATCCCTTTTCATTTTCTCTTTTTGCGCTGCCTTCGCTCTGGCTCAAAGCCCTGGCACAATTAGTGGCCAGGTATTGGATGCATCCGGCGCGGCGCTTCGCGCGGCGACGGTCACAATCACCAACCTCACTTCCGGCACGGTCACGCACGCCACCACCGGAGCCGACGGCCGCTTTGTCGCCAGCAACCTTTCTGCGGATCGATACCTGGTCACAGTCGAAAAATCCGGATTCCAGTCCTTCAATCAAGTGGTCTCTTTGTCCGCGGACCAACCGCTCAGTGTCAATGCCAAGTTGCAGGTCGAGACTTTGGGTCAGTCCGTCGTCGTCCGTGGCACCGTCATGCCCGGTGCCAGACCCATGCCCACTCGCGAAGAGGTCGCACTCTCCGACGAATCCACTCGTGTGTTGGACCGTAAGCAATTGGACGCAGCTGGACCTGTGGCCGGCGGCGCGCAAATGATTTCCTACACTCCCGGCGCCAATGTGATCGGCTACGGAAATACAGGCGCCACGAAATATACGATTCAGCTCAATGGAATTCATCAGGGTTGGGCCGGCGAAAACACTGGCTTTACGGCGCCTGGCTCTCTCGGGATCACATTCGACGGCGTCCCTGTCACCGACGTCGCCACCGGCCTCTGGCAGTCCGCCACTTTGCCGCAAAATCTTCTCATGCAGGACGTGGCCGTTACTTATGGCCCAGGATCTCCGGACGACCGTTTCTACGACAATATCGGCGGACAGGTTGAGTTCACGCCAATTCAACCCACCGTAGGCATGCACATGAGCGTGCAGGCCAGCTACGGCAGCTTCAATCAAAAGAACATTGCGTTCGTCGGGAACACCGGCGACTTCCACGGCTGGTCTACGGTCGTTGGAGGCGGCGTCGGCAATGGCGACAGTTTCCGCTCCGCGCCCGACGGATTTGTGAACCACGCCCAAGATGGCGCCATCTTCGTGAAAACCATCCGCATGTTTTCAGCAGGAAGTTTTGAGCTCGGCAGCTATTACGCCAAAGCTGGTGGCTACCGTCCCCAGGTGATTCCTCTGACCGATCAGGGCATCATCGAGAGCGGAAACGGAGTCCACTACAGCGAGACCACGAGCGGCTTCTATAGCACCCTCCCCTTCGACGATTACAACAAATACGACACAAACGAGATCTGGAATCTTTATGGTCGCGAGAATCTACAGCTAAATCCCACAACAACGCTTACGAATATGACTTGGTATATGCACATTCGTCGCTTCCACCGGCGGCTCGCCGATCAGTTCGCTCCCGCGGGCCAAGTAGATGAGTGGAACAACCCCTATAGCGACGCTTTCGGCGACCAGGTCGCTATCTCCAAGGTGTTGCCTATGAACACGGTCACAGCCGGCGCTTACTACATCCACGAACTCTATAATGCCCACAATAATTTCTTTGACCCGGCTCTGGGCGGAGACGGTGCCACAGCGACCGTAAACATCGGCGGAAAATTCCGTTCCGGCTATTTCGACCAGGACGACGCCTCTGTCTATGTCATGGATGATTTTCATCCCATCGCCAAGCTTCACATCACTCCTGGCCTCAGGTTCGTTGGCTTCCGCACCGGCTACTCCGACCAGGCCGCGCGCGACTTCAATTTCGCGCCCGGCGTCGTGATGAGCACGCATTGCGCGTACTATCCTGCCAACGCTGACCCTTACCTCAACCTCTTCGGCCCGCCGAACGCCACCAATCAAGGCTCGATCTGCGGTGGCCACCAGGGGAAGGGTGGCGTCGAGCCTTCCGTCAGCGCGGGCTATATCGCCACGCCTTGGCTGACTTTTTACGGTGGCTATTCGACGGAATATCACTCGCCTTCTCTTGGCGGTGGCGGCGGTCAGTTCCAGGCCGTTGATCCTAATTATTACCTTCTTGCCAAAGGCGCCTACAGCCAGGGCGGAGCCAAAATTCATTTCCAGGACGCGCCTGCGCTCAAGAATTTCATCTTTGGCGCCGATTACTACCACCTCGACTACACCAATCAGGAAATCGATTTCGAAACTGCCGGCCTTGTTGAAATCTCCGCTGGCGGCGATTCAACCTATCATGGGATGAACGCCTACTTCGACGATGACCCGTTGCAAAACCTGCATATATTCGCCAATTTCACCACCGAGACGTCGCATTTCACCACCTACGTAACCGGCGCGCCCAATACCGCAGCCTGCCAGCAGCTGATTCAGAGTACGCCAACAGGGTCCGCCCCGCCGTGCGCGATCTACAACAATCTTCCCGTCGCTTACGTCCCTAACTCAACCCTCAACGCTGGCGTGTACTACGGAATCATGCACAACGACCGTCTCATCGTCGAGCCCCGGCTCTGGTTCGACAGAATGGGTTCCCAACACCTCTTCGACAATTGCGGCTTCATCGCCAACGTTGGCTGCAGCCAGCCGGGGCCAAGCAACACCACCATGCCGTCTTACACCACTACAAACGTCTCTTTCACGGGCTCGCCCATGAAGTTCGTGAATCTGAGCATTTCCTTCCAGAATATTTTCAACAGGAAATTTAACGAATATGAGTACATCTCCAGCGGCGGCTATTTCGGCACGGCTGCAAACGGCGGATTGACGGGAGCGAATTACATCCTCGCTTATCCCGGCGAGCCGCTTTCGACTTATGGCACCATAAGTTTTCAGTTCTGATTCGAGAGTCTTCGCGGCGGACGGTGTGTGCTGATCGTTCTGCTTGCCTGGAAAACACAAAAGGCACTCCGGAATCTTCCTGGAGCGCCTTTTTCTTATCTGCATGTACTGGTGGCACGCGCCGAATATCTTGCTCTTTAGTCATTCCGAGAAGCCTGCGGTCGGTTGCTCTTCCTGGGACGACGAGAAGTCTGCCTTTCGTTTCGGTCCAAACAGACATCCCGAATGGAGCGTGCCCTTCACATTCGAATGCGCGAGTGATTACTGTTTCTTCAGCAGCGCCGGCCAATTTAGCAGCACCTTTAGGCTGTGGCTGGCGTCCCCGTGACGAGCATTCAGCACAAAATGCGAGCCGTCACGTGTCACATCCATGGGATTCCCGCCGGCGATGAGCGAAGGCGGCACGGAAAACAATTCGCTGATCTTCGTCACTTGCGGCCCGGATGCCGTAAATGCCATATCCGCGGCCATTATTTTGTTATCTGGCGAAAGGAAATAAACCTTCCGCCCGTCGCCCGACCAGCGCGGCTGCATTCCCCCTCCGGTGGACACTTGCCACTTACCGCTGCGTTCAGGAAATGACTCCAAGTAAACTTGAGTTTCGCCGGATTCCGTGGACTCGTAAACAATCCACTTCCCATCCGGTGAAATTCGCTCTGCCGCTTTGCTAAACCCATTACCGGGGATGTATTCCGATGGTGTGCTGGCCGCGGCAACGGCAATCCTCCAGACGGAGGAGTTGTCCGCGGCGTACTGGTCGTAAACGAGGAATTTCCCATCCGGCGACCAATCGCGCGGAAACATCCACCGCGATCTACGAACGAGTACACGCTCGCCAGATGCTCCGTTGGCAGGCCGCGCTACAATCTCAAAGTCACCATTGCTCACTATGCTGTATGCGATTTGCTTTCCGTCCGGCGACCAGATAGCATCGCTGTTCTGTCCGCCAAGTGAAAAACGCGTGGCCTGCCGGAGCGCAAGGTTGTAAATCCACACGTCTCGATTTCCCTTGGTGTCGCTTTGATCATAAGCAATAAACTTGCCATCGGGCGAGAAGCGCGGGTTGTTGAACGCGCCATCGCCCAGAGGCAGTTCCGAGGCTTTGCCAGTTCGGTCCAACAGGTGGAGCTCTTCGGCTCCCCCAGTTCCGTCTTCGTAGACAATGGCCCCGTCTTGCGAAACTGTAAAAGCTGGCAACCATTCGACTTCAATGGCCAGGTGATTAGCAATCTGGACAGATTCCCCGAGAGTTCCGTCTGTCTGCAAAGCTTGTGCCATCAAAGCGTCGCCGTTGGTGAAGAACACGTAGCCATTTGCATAATCGGCCGGTCTGTGGGAGGTGATCGGAAGCTCGCGGACTGATTTTCCATCCAGCGTGCTGAGCATCACATGGAACGTGTCCGCCCCAACCTTCTTGGCGCTGAACAAGAAATGCCCGGAATCCACCATCATGGGACTAACGTAGTCAGAACCGTCGTCAGCCTTGATTAACGTCTGCGTTTCTTTGTTTGAGCTATTGATCTCCAGGATGCCTCTCGGGCCGCCTCCTGCCAGCAAACCGCGTCCGTTTGGCATCCATGCCGCTCCGAGGATCCGCTCCTCGTTTAGAGCGAAATCGCTGGTTACGCCGCTGATCACATCCAACGTTAAGCATTCCCCAGTCGTTTCAAAGAACACAAAGCGGTCGTCTGGAGACCACGCAAGGGCGACTGGCCCGGCGGCGCCGTAGTAATGAACTGCACCCGTTTCCATCGAACGAATCGCCAGCACCCACCGATCGTTCTTCTGGGCTAAGTATGCGAAGCCACGCCCATCGTGTGAGAGCGCCATCAAGGGAAGTGAAGCCATATCTGTGAGCGGCATATTAAGCGCGATCACATGCGGGGCGCGCGTTCGCAGTTTCTGCACGTATGCCACTGCAAGCGCAATCATCCCAATCGCGAGCACGCCCGCCGTTGCCCACGGCAGCGCGCGCCGCCGCGCATTTTGTAGGGGCGGTTTTACGCCGCCCGATTCCGCCGATTCGTATTGCCCAGTTCCGCCGGTGAGAACTTCCTCGATGGCGATACGGGCGTCGCCGATCGATTGCACTCGCTGCCGCGCCTCTTTCTTCAAGCAACGCACCAGCAGTTCGCAAATCCGCGCCGGCGTCGTCGCAGGCAACGCGTTCCATTCCGGCTCGCTCTTAATCACCGCCGCCAGCGTGTCCGTCACCGTCTCGCCGCTGAACGCCATCTTGCCCGTCAGCATTTCATATAGCACGCACCCAAACGCCCAAATATCCGTTCGCCGGTCTACCGTCTTGCCTTTCGCTTGCTCCGGCGACATATATGCCGCGGTACCCAGAATGATTCCCGCCTGCGTCGCCATCCGGCTGATCGTCGGCGAACTCGAAATGTCCACTGCGGCAGGATCGTTCTCCAGCGCCTTCGCCAATCCAAAGTCCAGAATCTTCACCGCATCGCTGTTTGTGATTTTTATATTTGCCGGTTTCAAATCGCGATGCACAATTCCGCGCTCGTGCGCGTATTCCAATCCATCCGCGATTTGCTTGGCCATCGCCAGCGCTTCATCGAGAGGAATGGCTCCCGCTTTGATGCGCTCGGCCAGTGTCGGCCCTTCAACCAATTCCATCACCAGCGCGTGCGTCCCGCCGGAATCCTCGAATCCATAAATCGCCGCAATGTTCGGATGATTGAGCGACGCCAGCACCTGCGCTTCGCGCCGCAGCCGCGCCATGCGTTCCGCGTCGCGTGCAAACGCTTCCGGCAAAACCTTGATCGCCACGTCGCGTCCGAGCCGCGTATCCCTCGCGCGATACACTTCTCCCATTCCACCCGCGCCCAGCGGCGCGACAATTTCATACGGCCCGAGTTTTGTCCCGTTCGCGATGCTCATTGAATTATCACACTCGGTTTCTTTTTAGCTCCTTACTCATCATTGCTTCTTTAGCAGCGCTGGCCAGTTGGTCACGAGCACGGCCGTCGCGCCGTTTGCTTGCTCGCCACTGGTTACGACGATGAAGTGCTGCCCGTCCTTCGTGGCATCCCAACTGCGCCCGAAGAAGGACGTGGTGACCGGCGCGCCCATCTTAAAAAGCATATGCGGCGCTCCGGCGACGAGCTGGCTGGCGGTTTCGCTGACCGGCAGTTCAAAGACTGTTCCGTCATCCCTGGTGTAATCGATGGCCTTGCCGTCGCCGCGCCATCGCCAGAACAATGCGCCGGTGCTCGTCAGTTGCTGCCTGCCGCCCCGGCTGAGTGACATGGCGTACAGTTCGTAGCGGCCGGTTTCTGACGAGTCATAGAGCACCCATTTGCCATCCGGAGAAAAGCCGCCACAGTAGGTGCCGATCGGCTCCTCGATCAGCGGTCGAGCCTTGGCTCCGGGGGACAGAGAAGTAATCCACGTCGTCGTGGCAGGCAGAGCTTTGTATACCTTTTCAAACAAGAAGTTCTGACCGTCTGGAGAAACGTCCGACAAGTTGATGCGGTCTTCCGACTCCAGCAGTGTTTCCTCCTTGCCCGTGCCATCCACAGCCTTGCGCACGATCCGGTAAGACCCTTTGGAGTCAGTTGCCGAATTGGGGATGAATGAGGCGTAATAGAGTGCGCGCCCATCCGCTGACCACGCCATCCCCTGCGTAATCAATCCGAAGGTAAGGCGCATGCGCGTGTTCTTGTCCAAGTCCAGATTCCACGCGCTGAATCCTTCCGCACCTCCTCCTTCGTAGACTGCCACTCTATGGCCATCCGGCGAGAGCCGCACATCTATCGCGCGCCCTGTTTCACTGATGGTTTGTTCCGGTTTGCCATCCCGGTTGAAGATAATCAATTTCGAGCTTCCCGCCCCCATGGCCGGCTGATATACCAGTACGCCGTTATCGCTGGCGTCAAAAGCGGCGCGCCATGTGGAAACATTAAAGCCCACGTCCGCAGCTAAGGCGGCTGTCTCTCCGCTGGTCCGTCCTGTGCTCGGATCAAAAGCGGTTGCGAGCAAAGAGCCATTCTGAACACGGAGCAATTGGCCGTGTGCGTACACCGCATTCGATTCCGCCGCCACCACGAAGCGATTTTCTTTGCCGTCGAGTGATGCAAAATAGATTCCGTTCTGCGCGCTGGCGTACGGATCGGAATGGCTGATTGCAAGATAGATGAAATGCTTTCCGTCGGGCAGCAGCACTGGCCAGCGATTCGTGGTGTGCTCCGGTGAAAGTTTTGTGACTTCAACTGGAACAGAGCCCGGGCCGGCGTGCACGCGGGAAAGGCCTGCGGTTATATCCGGTGCAATCAGGATGGTGTCGTCTGTGCCCCAGGTGCCTCCGCGAGGCCGCACCACGTCGCAAATGTCCAGAACAGGACCACCATTTGCTGGGACGCGCCGCAGCTTTCCGTTGCTGAAGAAACCCAGCGATTCCCCGTCAGGAGACCAGAACGGATATTCTGCTCCCTCCGTACCTGAGATCATCTGCGCGTCCTTGTCATCGAGTGCGCGCACGAAAAGATGTGTTTTCCCTTGAGCGTCCGCCGCGACAAATGCGATGTGCTTCCCGTCTTTGGAGAGGACTACTGGACCCGCCGCATCGTCTTCCCCTAGAGTGAAGTTGCTTTGGTTCGGCGGGAGAACGTAGGCCTCAAACGAGAGTTGCTGAGGCATGCGCAAGAAAAACCCTGCAGCGAAAATCCCAGCGACGACCAACAACAGTGCTGCCGCCGCCCACGCAATTCGCTCACGCGTTTTCCGGTGTGCAACAACCGGCGCGGGTACTCCTGCCTGCGAACCCGCGTCGCGTATCCATTCCAGCTGCAGCTTCACGTCGTGCGCCGACTGAAAGCGCTCATCCGGATCTTTTGCCAAGCAAATCTTCGCCGTGCGGTCCAAAGCCGGAGGCGACATTGGCTGA
>DASYYH010000009.1 GCA_035934015.1 Candidatus Acidiferrales bacterium | reverse complement strand
CGACAAATCGAAGTGGCAGGTCGACCCGTTCGGCGCCGTGATCCAGAATGGCTATCTCTACGGCCGAGGCGCGATTGACGACAAGGGCATGACCATCGCCAACGTCGCCGTGATGGTCGCGTTGAAACGTTCCAACGTGCGCCTCACCCGCGACGTCATTTTGCTCGCCGAAGGCGACGAAGAACAGGGCGGCCAGGCGGGAATGAAATTTGCGTTGGACAAATACTGGGAGAAAATCGCGGCCGGATATTCCCTGAACGAAGGCGGCCGCGTAATTCTAAAAAATGGCAAGGTGCAATATGTCGGCGTGCAAGCGGCGGAAAAAGTGCCGGTGGACGTCACCGTGACGGCCACGGGAACTTCCGGGCACGGATCAGTCCCGCCGCCGGACAACGCCCTCGTGCGTCTCTCCGAAGCGATTGGCAAAATCGGCGCATACCAAACGCCGTATCAGCTTACGCCCGTAACGGAGACTTATTTCGAGCAGCTCTCGACGGTCACTGATCCTGAAATCGGAAAATGGATGCGCGCGCTCGACAACCCAGTGCGCTCGGACTTGGCCGAGAAGAAAATTTCCGAAGCGAGCCCCGTCTGGAATTCCATGATGCGCGATACGATTGCTCCCACAATGTTGAACGCGGGCATCCGGCCAAACGTGGTGCCTTCCGAAGCGCAAGCGACGTTGAATGTCCGCTTGCTCCCCGGAAATTCAATCGACGGACTGCTGCTCAACTTGAAAGGCGTCGTCAATGATCCCAAGATTACATTTCACGCCGATACTTCGATTGGCGAAGCGGCTCCGTCTTCATCTCTCGAAAGCGAATTGTTCAAGACGATCCAGCAGGCCACGCAGGAGGAATTTCCCGGCGTGCCCGTTGTGCCCATGATGTCCACGGGCGCGACCGATTCTGCGTATCTGCGATTGCGCAATGTTCAAGCGTATGGGCTGCTGCCGTTTCCGCTCACCGAGGAAGACACGTTGCGAATGCACGCGGACAACGAGCGTATTCCGCTCGATTCGTTCCGCAAGGGAGTTGAATTTCTCTACCGTGTCGTCAGCGATTTCGCGGTGGCAAAATAGACTTCGGCGAACCTAATCAATTGACCCAATTGTCCGGCGGCGGGGGAGGCTCGTCGCGGTGGCGCTTCTGGTAGACCTCGAATTTGCGCAGCATTCGCCTGCGCTTCCAATCGGAAACGCGATTACGGTAGGAGTAAAGATATGATCCTCTTCGCAGATAAAGGTAGCCCACGAGCATGCCGCCAAGATGGCAGATGTGGCTAACGTTATCTCCGCCGGCGCCCAGCGTGCCAAAAAACTCGATCATCACCATGATCCCAACGTAGACGCGCATCGAGATCGCCACGGGAAACGGAATCAGCAGAACCCGCATCTGCGGAAACAAAACGGCGGCCGCAATCAGCACGCCGTAGATCGCTCCGGACGCGCCAATCGTCGGAATCGTCGAAGTGCCCAGGCCGTGCGGATCCAAAATCGTCTTCACAATCACATTGATAATGCCGGCGCCGATGCCGCAAAGAAAATAATAAATGTAGAACCGCCGCTGACCCCACGCCCGCTCGACGCTGCGCCCAAACATCCACAGCACGAACATGTTGATCAGGATGTGCCAGACGCCTTCGTGCAAAAAAAGATAGGTAAATGGCTGCCAGATGAAGCCGTGAATCGTATATTTCGGAACCAACCCGAAATAAAGAAGCCAGAAATTCCATCCAGCCGGGCCAAAAAACACGCGGGACAACTCCTGAAGAAGAAAAACAGCGGTGCAAGCAAGCACTAGAAACTTGATCGCGGGTGTGATGGACCAGTCCCAATCGAACTGAAAGCCGGAAGTGCTTGTGGAATAACGCCGCATAGTAACCAAAGCAGTGTAAGCGGCAAAAGCCGCGGAGTCAAAACGGGCCGAAGCTTAGAGGGAAAACTGCCTCGAAAGGGCAAAAAAGGAGGCTCTTCAAAAAGGCCTTATACTAGACTGACATGTCAGTTTATTCACTTAAAGAGTTAACACGCTGACGACGCTTGGGACCGTCTTGTGCCCAATTTGCCCACTTTTCGT